>OZ243979.1:5150000-5189276 GCA_965214755.1 uncultured Binatia bacterium (SeqCode) | reverse complement strand
CGGTGACGGATCTTCAGGACCCGGCGTCCGCTCTTCCAGCAGCAGCGGCGGCAGCCGGCCCGTCGCGGTGACTCGCCAGCCATTCATGTCGACCGGCATAGCGCGCAGGCAATAAGTGTAGAGGCGCTCGTGGGTATCGTGGAAGGAGTTGGCCATGCGTTCGATGTCGTCCTCGCCGAGCGGACCGCTTGGGATCGACACGATGATCTCGTGCGTCTGGTAGGGGTATTTCGCGTCGGCAAACCGCGTCGTCTTGATATCCTCGGCCGCGAAGCCCTGCGCCTCGAGCTCCGCCTGCGCCCGCGCCTCGAGCTCATCGTAAATCGCGTTGACGGCATTGATATCCATGTCCCCGGTACTCATCGGCCGTGTCGTGAGGTAGGCGTGTCCGACGTCGGCGGCGAGCATGCCGAACGCGCACAACCCACCTGCGATGGTCGGGCAGATGACCTTGCTGACACCGAGATCCTGCGCGATCTTTGCCGCGTGCGCGCCGCCGGCTCCGCCGCCGACGACGACAGCATAGCCGCGCGGGTCGACACCGCGCATGACTGACACCGCGCGCATCGCGCCGACCATCTCGGTGTTGATGATTCGGTAGATCGCCGCGGCCGTTTCGACCGCGCTCATGTCGAGGCGGTCGCCGACAGCCGTCAACGCGTGTTCGGCCGCCGCGCGGTCAAGCGTCATCCGTCCGCCGAGAAAATTCTCGGGATTGATATAGCCGAGGATCAGGTTCGCGTCGGTGACGGTTGGCGCCGTGCCGCCGTGGCCATAACAGGCTGGCCCCGGCACGGCGCCGGCGCTTTGCGGGCCTACGCGCAACATGCCGCCGGGGTCGATCCACGCCATGCTCCCGCCGCCCGCCCCGATCGAATGGATGTCGACGGCGGCCACGCCGAGCGGAAAGCCCGCGATCTCGACATCCGTGCTCATCGGGATCTCGCCGCCTGTGATCATGGACACCTCGAAGCTCGTGCCGCCCATCTCGATCAGCATTTGATTCCGCTCGTCGTGGCGGTGACCGATAAACAAACTCGCCGGTGGGCCCGCGGCGGGCCCTGAGCCGACTGCGAGCACCGGCCGCTTCTGGATCTCGGGCACGCGTGCCGACCCGCCGGTGACCTGCATGATCAAGAGGTCCTTCTGATAGCCATTGTCACGAAAGAACTCGGAGACCTTGGTCAGATAGTCTCTGATTGTGGGACCGACATAGGCGCTCAACACCGTGGCGCAGGCCCTCGGGTATTCCCGGATCCGGGGCAGGATGTCGGCGCTCAATGCCGTATAGGCGTCCGGCATTTCCTCGGCGAGGATCGCCGCGATGCGCCTTTCGTGGGCGGGATTGATCATTGACCACATCAGGCACACGGCGACCGAGGCGACGCCTTCCTCTTTGAAGTGGGCGAGTGCACGCCGCACACTGTCTTCGTCGAGCGGTTCCTCAACCTCGCCGGTATAGAGCATGCGTTCGGATACGCCCAAGCGCAAGTGGCGCGGGATCAGCGGCTCGGGAGGCAGGAGCTGGAGGTTATAGCGGTCCGGTTTGTGGCCGTCGCGAAGGTATAGGATGTCGCGGAATCCCTCGGTGTGCAGGATCCCCATCTTGGGGCCACTGCGGTTGATGATGGTATTGGTGGCGATGGTGGTACCGTGGATGATATGGTCACAATGTGTGACGAATTGTGCGACGTCCAGGCCCTGTTGCCGAGCGAGGTCCCGCACGCCGTCGAAGATGGCCTGCTCGGGCGCCGCAGGCGTGCTCGGCGTCTTCCAGACCTTGAGGCCGCCCGCCTCGGTCGCGAGGATGAAATCGGTGAACGTACCGCCGATATCGATGCCGAGGCGCATGCCCATGAATGCCAGTTCCCTGGTCGTCGGAGCGGGAATTAGAGCGTGGCGTCCGCATCCTCCGGCGGTAGCGGATTGAGCGCGTACTCGTCCCCCGGTCCGAGGAGCGAGCGGAAGTACGTCCCCGCGTTCGGCCCTGGCGGATTGATGATCTCAAGGGTCTGATCCGCCCGCATCTCGGCGCGTAACACCTTGGTGGCCGCTTCGTCTACCGCGAGGGTTTCCAGATCGAGCACAACACCGTAATCGTTGCGCGCGGTGGCGACGCTGATGAACTCGTCGCGCGCGTCGCGCGCGACTTTGTCCATCGGACGATCGAGTGGATTACCGTAACCGCCGCCACCGGTCGAGACCGCGCACCAGGTCTCGCCCTCGCGCGTACGGAAGTACGCCGACGCACTCACGATATACTTCTTGCCGTCCCTGCCCACGCGGTACAGTGCGCCGCCGTCACCCGGTTTGCCGCCGAACAATCCGAACGGCGGATTGGACATGCCGTCGCCGTACCCGTAATTGTCGATCTGGCCGGTGCCACGCGGCGTCACGAAGAAATTCAGGCCCGGTCCGCCGCAATGCTTGCCGGCGCCCATCGAGTCGGCGCGTACCTGGTATTCCTTCACCACGAGCGGGAAGTGCAGCTCGATGATCTCAGTCGGGGCGAAGCGCAGCCCACCCACGGTGCCGGGCGTGACCAGAAACGGCCAGCCGTCGGAGGTTGCCGACGCGCCCCCGCCGGAGCTGCCGTTGAAGAGGATCACGCCGAAGGGTTTCTCGACGCCTTCGATGCGTCGGTCGATCCCGGTCGTCACGCAGTTCGGCGTCACATGCCCGCAACCGGCGACGACCTTCTCCGGGATCGCCCGCGCGAGACACTTCCACACCGCGTCGGTGATCGAATCGGCCGGCACAATGGTCGCTGCGGCAGTCGGTCCTGGCCATTCGGCGTTAACGATGGTGCCCTTGGGCGCCTTGACCTCAATGTGTTGCAGGCAGCCTTCGTTGTGCGGGATGCTGGGATCGATGCACATGAGGATTGCCGTCGCCACCGAATTGCGACAGGTCGCCCAGCCCGCATTCACGCCACCGCGCCCCTGCGGATCGGAGCCTTCGAAATCGACGGTGAGCCTGTGGCCATCGATAGTCAGCTTGCAGCGAATCGCGATATCGGTGCGCCCGTAGCCGTCCGAATCGACCCATGCTTCGGACTCGTAGATTCCGTCCGGCCAGGTTTCGAGCTCTTCGCGTGTGCGCCGGTCGGCGTACTCGATGATCTCGTGCGAGAAGCGTTTGAGCGTATTGACACCCCAGGTGTCCAGGAGCTCCAGCAGGCGCTTCTTCCCGGTTTTCGCTGAACCGATCTGCGACATCAGATCGCCGTAGATGAAGTCGCGGTAGCGGACGTTTTCCAACAGGAAGTTCAGGACGTCCTTCCGCATCTCGCCGCGGTCGGCGATCTTCAAGGGCGAGATCTGCAGGCCCTCGCTCCAAATGTCGGTAGCGTAGGTCGGCACGCTGGTACGATACGCCGAGCCGACATCCATGTGGTGCCCAGTCGCCGCCGCCCAGAACAGATGCTCGCCCTCGTAGAAGACGGGTGTGGCGAGCACGAAATCGCCCAGATGCGTATTACCGTAATAGGCGCTGTTGACGAGTATCAAATCGCCGTCGTGGAGTTCCTCGGGGCCGAAGAACTTCGCGATCTCGCCGATCGTGACGGGCTGCGCGTTGACGTGAATGGGCAACCCGTCGAATACGCAGAGCGCGTTCGGCGGGTTGCCCGCATCGTAGACCGCGCAGGAGAAATCTCGCGCCTCGGCGATGATCGACGACCACGCGGAGTATTCAAAGGTCAACGACATCTCCTTGACAATCGCATTGAGCGCGTTGAAGACCACCGCGAAGGTGGTCGGATCGAGTTTGCGCGTAACGTCCCCGAGCGTCCCGCCCGCTGTCGTGAGAGCCTCGGCGGTGGCTTCCTTCTTGATTGTGCTCACCGTGCCGTCACCTGGTCACGCCACGCGGGTCGAGGGTTCGGGCAGCTTCTTGAAGGCCGCGAGCAACTGTTCGAGACTCCACACCGCACCCCAACCAACTTCGCACATCCTGATGGTCGGCGCATGCAGCTCGGGTAAGGTCGTGCCGCAGCAGTCCTCGATCATGATGGCCTTGTAGTCGCGGTACATCGCGTCCTTCGTGGTGCCGGCGACGCATTGATTCGTGAGCACGCCTGAGATGATCAGGGTCTCGACCGCGAGCCCCTTTAGGATCGTGTCGAGCTCGGTGTTGAAGAACGCGCTCAAGCGCCGCTTGTCCACGACCCATTCGTCGGGGAGCACTTCGTACTCGTCGTATATGCCGTGGCCCCAGGAGCCGACGCGGAAGCCACCGCCGTGGAGAAACGGCCGGGTATCCCAGAAGACCCCGGCATCAATCTCGTTGTGCAGGCCGTGGGTGGTCCATATCACCGGCACACCCTTGGCGCGAGCGCTGTCGAGCAGGCGCTTGGTCGGCTCGATGACACGTTGCATGTGGGAGATATCGACGCCGCTCTTCGCGTACCAGCCGTCGTCCGAGAGAACGTCGTTCTGCAAGTCGATCAGGACCAAAGCGGTATGGCCAGGCACCAGCGACCAATCGGGAGCGTCGTACGGTTGTCTTGACATTGGAAACCTCCTCTCAGCGTATATGGGGCATTACCTTGTTGGCAAACAGTTCGAGCGACTCGGCCACCTTTTCGTGCGCTAGGCCCGGGAAGTGCCACAGACCCCACACCTCGTGGATGTCGGGGTAACCGGCCTTGAGCTTGTTCACGCGTTCGATCGCGTGCTCGGGCGTGCCGACGATGTAGAGGTCGTCCGCCAGCAGATCATCTGCATTGAGCTCGTCACCGATCACCCGGGTCACGCCGCGGTCCTTCGAATTCTGAAACCATTTGTCGTAGACCTTCATCATGTTCTCGGCATAGGGTTTCAATTCAGCCCAGGTTTTCTCGGGATCCTCGGAAACGACGAAGTAGCGAAGGTGACGCACGTCCCCAGGCCCCCAGCCGAGCTTCTTGCATTCCTCTGCGTAGAGCTTGGGGGACTCCAGGCCTGGTCCTTGTGAGAGAATTCCGACGTGGTCTCTCGCCGCACGGCGCAGGCCGGCGGGCGCACGGCCGCCATAGAGGATCGGGATATCATGCGCGGGCGGCGGGTCCGGCGTGATGTTGGAGTACTGCCAGAACTCGCCATCGTAGCTGAAGGTCTCACCCTGCCAGCACTTGCGAATGATGTCCACTCCTTCGCTCAGGCGCCGGCCGCGCTCACTGGTCGGGATCCCCCAGCCGTCGTACTCGACCTCACGGTAGCCTTGCACGAGCCCGAGGCAGAAGCGCCCGCCGGACATCAAATCGATGACGGCTGCTTCCTCCGCCACCAAAACGGGATCGTGCAGCGGCAGGATGAGGTTCGGCCCGATCTCCATGCGTTTGGTGCGCGCCGCCAGCGCGGCGCAGACCGCCATGGGTGATGTGCAATGGCCTTCGGGCTCGGTGAAATGATGCTCATAGACCCAGCAACTGTCGAACCCCAACTCTTCGGCATAAACAGCGAGAGCGATTTCATCCTGATAGAGCTGTGACCAGGACTTGGTGCGAAACTGCTGCGGATACCTCATGTGGATCGAGAAACCTACTTTCATGCTGTTCTCCGTTTGCTATTTGTTCGTCGGCAACCGCAGATCCACATCCGGCCTACCGATGGCCGGCCAATGAGCCGCATCATAACACCATACGGATGAAAGGCGCTACACTTTCATACTCCGAAATAAACCACTGCGAACACCACGGCCAGCACGATGACGCCGATCCCGATCATCCCCCTCCGCTGTCGCAAGCCCACGGCTGAACCGGCATCTTCGCGGGACGGTTTCCCAAGGACGGCTCTCCCGCAGCCTACCCTTCAGTCCGTCCGACGGATGACTTCCACCTCAATGGTGGACGAAGAGGCAGACGTATAGGCTTCAAGGCGCCGCCGAATAGCACGCTTCAGCGCGGCCCGGGTGGGTGGCAAGAGCAGACTGAAACCGACAATATCGGTCATAATCCCAGGAGTAATCAAGAGCAGGCCGGCCCCGAGAATAAGCGCGGCGTCGATAAGCTCTCCGGTTGGCGCAATCCCGTTGTGGAGGTTTTCCTGCATCTGCCGCAGCGTCCGCCAGCCTTCCAGCCGTGCCAGATACGCTCCAACAACGCCCGTGCCGACAACCAGAAGGATCGTCAGGCCGACTCCGAGGACGCTGCCGACCTGAAGGAGCAGATACAACTCCGTGAGCGGAACAATGGTGAATACTATGAGGAGTCGAAAAAACATGGCGTACACAGCATAAGGACCACGCCTGTCCGAAGCGACGAAAGACAGGGACTGGATCGTTATCGCATGTCGCGGCTCAATCGGTCGGGCAAAAGATTACGCAGGAACGGCAGGCCGACCACGAGCACGGCGGCGCCAAGACCGAACCAGATGACATTGCGCCACACCATCCCCATGACGATCATGGACACACCCCACAGGGCAATCAGCAGACACAGGGCGACTTGTAGGACAACAAGATTCATCAGCGTATCTTTCCTTGAAGCGGCTCTCACTCGCCTCGCGCCCTGCCCTTAGGGTGCCTTCTGGACTTGGGCGGTAAGGGCGTCAACTCGATGGTCTACCAGGGCATCGACTCGCGCCAGCAGGGCTTCATCGTCGGTGAACTTCTCGACCATATAGCTCAGGTCGCTGAGATCGTGAATCAGGAGCTTGATCGCCTGTTCACGGACCATTTGTTCGCGGACCACGTGAAGCAGGTCAACAACCACATCTTCCAGCTCGGAGCCTTCGACGTCTATGGCCATTTCGAACGCACGCTCGACGGAAATCTTTTTCCCAGCCTCGCGGCTGTAGGCGTTGAGGAGAGACCGGAGGCGGACCACGGTTGACGGATCGAACCAGACCTTGCTGCTCTCTGCGACATCCGGGTCGTTTTCAACTACTCCCTCAACGAGGGCCAGCGCTCCCAGATGACTGGCCTCGTGACGCGCCATACCAAACCAGAACTTACGCAGTTCGTCCTGCTCTTCAAACATGTGAGTGAATTGCATATAGAGGGCCATCGCTTTTTTTTCGAGATTGACCGCGGTACGGAGAATATCTTTCACCGTTATCCGTTGCGGTCGCCGCCGCAGATCCGCTCGCTCAGCCATGCTCTCCTCTTAGCAAGATTGTGGTGGGGAGAAAACCGGGACGGGCTCGGGAAAGTCAGGCACTCGCCTCTTGTTTCGCGGGGGCTGGAGAGACATTACAGCATGACCTTCTGCTGCCTCAGCATCACGCCTCGTTCCGGATCAAGAGTCACGACTGCCACACTCCCGCCATCATCCACCCCCATATATAGTGGTGCCGGCGTACCGGGATAACACGACGTGGTTGTCCCCTGACTGAGGTCGTTGAAGACATGCACATGCCCCATAGCCAGATAATCCAGGCCGGACTGTGCGATCTCTTCCGGTTGCACCGGCGAAGAGCGCTGGATTTCCTCCTCTTCGACATAGTAACCGTGGGCCATACCGATATGCCACCAATCACCTTGGCGATCCGGCACTCCGGCCAGGGGGCGGAAGGAGGGGTCATGCTCGACCAGGCCCTTGCCCCATATGGTTGCCTGCAATTCCGGGAATTGGATCGTGCGGCCCGCCTCTTCCGTCAGGGCATGAACGTGCGGTCCGGCGGCGGTGAAATCGACTTTTTTGTATATCGACCGGTGGTCATAACAGTCGTGATTGCCAGGAATGAGGATGACCGGACAGGGCGCGCGCCGGAGTTCGGCATTGACAAATTCGACCCCGGATTCTGGCACCCGGTTTGAGTCAAACAGGTCTCCGGCAATGAGAAATAAATCGGCCGGCGTATCGCACACCAGATCAACGACTCTTCGGAACGCGTCCTGAATACGACTTCGATGGGCCTGGCCGGCCTCTCCACGGCCAAAGGTATCGCTTTCAAGATGGACATCAGAGGTATGAATAATAGTCAGGCGTGATTGCGCCATGTAGACTCCTTTAGGCGGTCCGGGTCGGATCAGGGTCAGCTTTCAAAGGCAGGAGCACCGTCGCACTCCCAAGCGTAAGGCGCGCCGCGTCCGCATTCTCAACCCAGACATCGCAGGTGACATGTCCCGTCCCGGCTTCGATCCACCTCTTGGTCACCGTGCCTGTACACACTAGGCGCTCATTGACATAGGCAATATCGCGGTTGGCGTACGACAGCTTCTTGAGCGTTCCCTGTTCACCGATCCACCTCGTCAGCAATTGCGATAAAAATGCCCCGCGTAGCGGACCGTGCACAACAATATCCCGATAGCCTTCGCCCTGGGTGAAATCCTTATCAAAGTGAATCCGCTGTGGATTCCAGGTGATACTGCTATACAGGAACAGCAGGGTGTTTGACGGCGTCTTCTCCAGACTCGGCAGCGTCATCCCCTCGGTCACGTCTTCAAAATACAGCTGTGTCTCCATGACTCCCTGGCCCCGCGCCTGTTAGCGCAAAATAGACGACCCTTTTTCAATAATGACAACCTCATCGTTCTGGTTCGTATAGGTGGTCTCGCGTACCACAAAGATTAAGGGCCCGGATCGCCCCTCTTTCTGATAGATGTCCACTATTTTGCTGTGCGCGGTGAGGATATCGCCAACGCGAATGGGAACAAAAAACTCGATGTCCGTTCCGCCGTCCATCAGACGCGGGAGCGGGGTCGGCGGAATGGGAAAGCGCCCTGCATAGGGCAGTCCATCAGGACGGAGTTCGTCTTCAGGGACCGGGTCCGTCAGCGGGGCCATATAGAACAGGGGCGGCGCTATCAGCCCGCCATAGCGACTCTGCCGCGCGCGCTCTGCATCCGTGTAGAGGGGGTTGCTGTCATCGGTTGCCACGGCAAAGCGTTTGACATCCAGCGCCGTGACCTCAATCGTCCACGGCGGCGCCTGACGACCGATCCAGGCCCGAATTTCATCCGTAATCAGCGATGCTGCCACAATCTTCCCCGTCAGCGATCTGATAATCAGTCCCATCTCCCTACCAGTTGGCTGTTGGAACGGCAAGCGGGAACACCGCGTCCGGCCTTCCTCGAGAAGGCTCTCCCTCCCGGCTTGAGATCATATTCGGGGGTCGGTACAGTCCGGGCATGACTGACTTTGCGCACACGTTTCTCCTCCTCTTCGGTCAACTCGCCTTTGGCGGTATCTTTGCTCTGAGCGTACCGGGGTTTCACGAGATTGAACGCGGGTTTTTCAAGTCCACGGCCTGCGTCTATCTGGGGTGTGGTCTGATTATCTGTATCGGGAAACTGTCCCTGGCCTACTCGGCTCTTCCCGCCGCGCTGTGGAATATACGAATCCTTGAAGGCGGTTTGTGGCTGCTGTTTTGCGTGCTATGCGGACTGTACACCTCTACCTTATGGGGAGAGCGCTTTGTTTTGCGTGCCCGCGCCTATCTGTTCACCCTCCTCTTCGGGCTGATTGCTTTGAGTTTCAGCGCCAGCGTGTATCGGACGGCACCGTTTTTTTCAGTCGAGACGCTCGTCTATCCGCTCAGTTTTCTGACCTCGGCCCTGATGCTGGGCGCGGTGGCAACCGGCATGTCCCTGGGCCATTGGTATCTCATCGAACTTGACCTCTCGCTCGACCCTTTTAAGCGCATCTTCAGATTTTATGCTGGCACTATCGTCGTCCAGCTCGCAACCCTGACGCTTGGCCTTGGTCTCCTGCTGCTCAGTAGCCACACGGCAACAAGCACCAGCGTCCGGGAGCTGTGGACGGACCATCAGACCCTGCTCTGGATGCGGTTGGGCTTGGGGCCGCTGGCCTCGCTCGGCGTCGCCTATATGATCTGGCGGACTCTTCAGATTCCGCAGACCATGGCGGCAACCGGTCTCTTTTATGTCGCTATTCTCACGGCTCTTGTGGGCGAATTTCTGGGGCGCTTTGTGCTGTTTCGGACAACCCTGCCACTCTAGCGCGTTTCACGATGAGTTGTAGTTATTCATGCATTCGTGTGCTGCCGGTCCAAACTGGGTACACTCCAGCTTGGCGCCGTCTCCCTCTTTTCACAGCCAGAGTTCGTGTTCTCTTTGATCCAAGTTTTGAATCCGCTACCATCCGCCCTTCAATCTTGAACGACGGGAAAGAATGTTTGAACTGCGTGATTATCAGCGGGAGCTGTTGCACCAGGCACAGACGGTGCTGAGTCCCCGATCAGTGCGGGCGATGATGCAACTGCCCACCGGCGGCGGTAAAACCATCATTGCCTGCCACCTGCTGGTCGCTTGGCTGCAGAACGGGTGTAAGGCCGCCTAGCTTACCCACCGCAAAGAGTTGGCTGACCAGACGTGCAAAATGCTGACCACCGCAGGCATTTCGGCCATGAATCGTGTTCAATGGCACCCGGGAACGGACGCGCCGGCAATGAGCAGTGGTGTCGTGATCCTCATGGCCCAGACGGTCAGCCGGCGAACCGCCACTATGGACGTATGGGATAAGTACAGCGAAAACGACCTGCTGGTAATTGATGAAGCGCACCACGCTACTGCCCAAGGCTGGGAGCGAGCCATGCGGCAGTGGCCCGGCCGGGTTATCGGCATGACGGCCACACCCTGGCGTCTGTCGAAAAAGGAAGGATTCGATCATCTATTCAGTGAGCTAGTGTGTGGACCGCAAACCTCCGATTTGCAATCCAGGCGCTGGCTCTGCGGAGCGCGTGTGCTCATGCCTCCGCCCGAGCGGCGCATACTCGGTGGTGAAGTTGACCGTATCAGCGGTGAATATACCGAAGCCGGTATTGAGTCGGCGAAATCAGCGGTGAATATACCGAAGCCGGTATTGAGTCGGCGAACCAAGAACGACGTGACGTGATGACCGCAAAAGCCTTGCCGTTCTGGCAACAGCACGCCCGGCAGCGCCAGACCATTATCTACGCTGTGTCGGTAGGCCACGCCCACAACCTAGCCGCAGTCTTCAACGATGCTGGCATACCAGCCGCGCTGATGCTCGGCGATACCCCACCGCCAGAGCGCGCCAGACTGATAGCCGAGTTCAAGAACAGAACGCTCATCGTCTTGGTCAATGTCGCTGTCGCGACCGAGGGATTCGACTTGCCTGACGCGAGTTGCGTGATCCTTGCCAGACCTACGAAGAGTCTGGCGCTGTATTTACAGATGATCGGGAGGGGTTTGCGTCCGAAAAAAGAGGATGACGGCGATTGCGTGCTCCTCGATTTAGCGGCGAACTCTGAGACATATGGGCTGCCGGAAGAAGATCGTGCATGGTCGCTGACGCCCCGAGGTGAGCAGGCGGAAGGCGAAGCCCCGGTGGTCTGGTGCCCACAGTGTGGAACAGTATCTCACGCGGCCAATCACCATTGCCCCGCCTGTGGCGCGCCATTTGGAAAAGAGTGCGGCCGGTGCGGGAAGTGGCGCTCCTGGAAACGCTGGAGATGGGAGACCGTTTGCGGAGAGGCCCACGATCTGGTTTGCGACCTGTGCCACGAGGACGCCCATGTCCAAGCCACCCTGCCCGATTGTCAATACGCCGAGAGTGAAGAGGCAGAAGAACGCCCGCGTTTGCAAGCCGAGATGGAGAGGCGGCGGCAGTCTCTCCAGGACAAAATTGCCACCCGTGAGACCGCGTTAGCCGACGACGCCATCCTGGATGATATGTTTGCGGATTACCTAGACGGCTTGCCAGCCAGGCAACGTCCCAAAAGAAGGTATGAGAATAATCTCCTGTACACGCGCTGGATTCAGCCGCTCAGCAAAGAATGCGCTGCCTGGAAAACGGAATTGACGCAGCTTGAAAGCCTCTCTGAAGAGGATTCCCTGAGTCGCTTGCCAGCTAGGCCCGCCAACAAGGACAAGGGAAGTGTCCCGCTGCCAGACCCCGCCAAAGAGAAGAGGAGGTTCCTGGCCGACCTCGAAAAGGAATATGTCGCCGGCAACTTCATGCCGACACTCGAATCTATCAGAGCATTTCTTAAGGCCGAAGGGTCTCATGATCAGGTGAGGTCCAGGAGATATGCCAGAAACACCGTAATGCGATACTTAGAGCATCGGGACCTAAAGGACCTCTATGAATTTGCTCCCGCCAAAACATTTTCTGGTATTGCCGAAGCAATCGAGAATGCGGCGGACCGAAAACGGAGAGGCGCGGCAGCCCCACAGAAAGCCCCCAAGGAGGCCCCCAAGGAAGCTGCCAGGAGAAGGAATTCCAGTAAGAAATTAACCCAGCCCGGCCCATATACATTAAAGAACTTAAAAACCCAAACCATCATTGAGGGTATCCATGCTGTTCTTACTGATACCTCTCGGCGCACCCAGACCTCGGCCCATATCAGCCCACTCGTAACGGACCTCCTCCGGCTCTTTGAAATCACGACACGTGGCGAATCCCGTATGGCCTTCACGAGAAGAGTCCGGCGAATTGCGAAAAGGGAATCTGACAACCCAGACAGCCCGATTGGCTTCTATACTACGAAGGGTGGGGAACGTGGGCCTGGCGAGAAGGTCGGGATAGAAGGGACGTTGCCTCCAGCCAAGAAAGCCGCGTCGCCGAAGTAAACTACTGGCGCTACCCCGAAGAATGTCGCCGATATTAAGAATGGGGAGATTGATGAGGCCATCCAAGCAATTATTGGAGGACGGTCAAAGGCTCCCAGAAAAGACAAGACCAACGCTGCTTTTGAACGGGCGAACCCCCGCATTGACTAGGCTGACTGCGATTACCGAGGTTGCAGAACTGGACTGAATGACGGCGGTCACTCCGGCCATGATAATATGGATATGTTCCATGGTTCTCTTTCTCGCTATTCCAAGGAGGAGCCCATTCAGGACTTCCCGCAGGGCATAGCGCCGCTGGGTTCAACGCCCAGGACCAAGCCGACCGGTGGGTGCTGCTGGCATCATCTGACAGGGAGGGTCAAGGTCGGCCCCTGGGATTTGGTCTGTCCCGCCTGCAGGTCAAACAGTTGGCGCAGCAGCATAAAGGTCGATTTGGATTCCAGGTCAGTGTCTTCAATATAAAACCAATGGCCTCGGTAGTAGGTCGCGATATAGGCATTATCAGGCCGTTCGGCCTTGGTCCTGACTTTGAACCGGCGGCCGGCGGGTGTATGCGTCCAGTCGAAGATGCCCCCGGTTTTCGACGTAGTGACGGTCACCAGCCCGTCGGACTGATGTTGCTCCGGGGTTTCCACAGTCTGGGAGAGATAATACAGCAGGCCGGAGATAGAGCGGGGGCGGACCGCCCACTGCGCCTTTTCCACTGCAAGGAAATCCGTACTCAGATCGAAATCCTTGACCTCCCGGTCGAGCCGGAGCAGTTCATAGATACGATCGAGGTCAGCTTGATATTCCGCATCATCCGCGACCAAGCGCACGATAATACCGGGGGAGTCTTGCTGATACGTTGTGCCGATTTCGATGAGCTGCCTCCGTTGTAACCGGTGCAGCGATTCGAGGAGATGATTAAATTCTTCATAGTCCGGCTCCAGTTTCGGTGTTGGCCCGGAGGCGGTGGGGGCATTGTACAGGTTGTTGATCCTTTCAAAACACAAGCCGAACACCCGGTCGATATTCCACCCTGATTGGGTCAGCACAAGAATAGCTTCGAGTTGGAGCGGGCTGAGAATGCTCTTTAACAGGTTCTCCCCCTGTAACGGAGTGTAGGAGATGGTCGGGTTATCGACATAGCCAACCCCGACACCTGGACTCAGGGAATCCCGGGTACCGAAATTCAGCGCGGCGTCTACCCCGGCACTGGCCTGCAGGGACAAGCTCGTGGTGACGCTGCTTATTTCCAGAAAAAACGTGACATCCCGGTATCGCATCCGCACCAGATTCTGGAGCATCTGCTCATTGATAGAAGCGATAATGGCTTCGTTGTAAGCGGGGTGCGTGCGTTCGATGGCCTGCGGCCCGAATGTCGCCAGACAGCCTGACCCCATGCTTGTCAACATTATTATCAGGAACAGAGACGGGCACCGGTATGGTGTAATCATAGGCGATGACATTCGACGAAACGACCTCCGCGGGAAGGCCAAGATCGAGCCGGTTTCGTTTCCGGATCATCTCCTTCTTCGACCCATGGTTTCAGCGTTGCCATGGTCCAGCCCTATCACTCGACGCCTTGCCGCACGCTGGTCCCGCCGTAGCCGTTCGATCTCTTCTAGCATGTCGAGTGCCAGCGCCGCGCCCGGCCAGGGCCACGTGCTAGTCGTAGATTTTTAAGACTGATATGCGCAGCCCCTGCGAAGTCCAGCCAACGTCAAAGCCCACACGCATGCCCTCGGTCAAGAATCGGATATCCAGACGAGGGGCCCCGATCAGCCGTAAGAACGGAAAGACAAAGGGAATCTCTTTCCCGGAATCGCTCAGGACGACGCCGGTTTCATTGCCGGCAGAAATTTTATGGATCACTCCCCGATAGAAACGATCCTGAGGGTAGTCCGAAGCGGGTTCGCCCTCCGGCTTTTGCGGTATATCCTGTGCCACGGCTGGGCCATTTTTCCTGTTCGGCTCTACGCAAAGAGCATCTCGTGCATGGCGCTGCCAGCCGGCACCATGGGAAACACTCCTTCACTTTTCGGAATGACCACTTCCACCAGAACGGGTCCCGCCTCTGCAAAGGCGGCCCGCAGGGTGGCGGACAACTCGGACGATTTTTCCGCCCGAAAGCCTTTGGCTCCATAGGCTTCGGCCAGTTTCACAAAGTCCGGCATGGCGTCCATATAGGAGTGGGAATACCGCTCCTCATAGAATTTCTCCTGCCACTGCCGCACCATGCCCAGATAGTGGTTGTTCAGAATGACAACCTTGACCGGAACATGATACTGGACGGCAGCGGACAGTTCCTGAATGTTCATCTGAATACTGCCGTCACCGCTAATCACCACGACCGGCCTGTCAGGCGCAGCAAAGTGAGCGCCGATCCCGGCCGGCAAGCCATAGCCCATGGTCCCCAGTCCTCCCGACGTCAACCACGAACGCGGCTGGGTGAACTTCATCATCTGGGCGGCCCACATCTGGTGTTGGCCCACATCAGTCACGACAATGGCGTCGCCCCCGGTTATCTGATTGATCTCTTCCAGCACGGCCCGCGGGAGAATTTCGCCATTCGCGCCTTGAGTCTGATAGGGCAGTGGTTTTTCCTGTTTCCAGGCCATGATGTGCTGACGCCACTCTCCCCATAGCTTCTGGCGCGGCGCCAGTTGTTCTCGGGTTTTCACCTTCCCGAGCATGACCTGCAAGACTTCCTTGATATCGCCCACAATGGGGACATCGACTTTGATGTTCTTACTGATCGAAGAGGGGTCAATATCGATATGAACGATCTTCTCTGCTTTGGGGGCAAAGTCACTCGTCCGACCCGTGACCCGGTCATCAAACCGGGCTCCCACCGCAATGAGCGCGTCGCAGTTCTGCACCGCCATATTGGTCCAATACCCGCCGTGCATGCCCAACATACCCAGGTTCAACGGGTCATCGCTCGGATACACGCCCAAGGCCATAACCGTTGTGGTAATCGGAATCTTGAGTCCGCGGACCAGTTCGATGAGCGGTTCGGACGCCCCAGACCATTGCACCCCGCCGCCCACATAGAAGAGCGGTCGTTCGGCCTGTTCAATGACTTCGAGCGCGCGTTCGATCTGTCGGATATTGCCCTTGAAGGTCGGCTTATAGCCTCTGAGACTCACGGTTTCAGGATAGGAAAAGGAGGCTTCGGCGGTCTGTACGTCCTTGGGGAGATCAATCAAGACCGGCCCCGGTCGTCCGCTACCGGCAATATGGAAGGCCTCTTTAATTGTCCGGGAGATGTCGTTGACATCACGGATTAAATAATTGTGCTTGGTGCAGGGCCGGGTGATGCCGGTCACATCGGCTTCCTGAAAGGCATCGTTACCGATCATATTGGTCGGCACCTGGCCACAGATGACAACGAGTGGAGTTGAATCCATATAGGCGTCCGCGATGCCGGTGACCGTATTCGTTGCCCCTGGCCCCGAAGTCACCAGCACGACGCCGGGACGACCGGAGACTCGCGCATATCCCTCGGCCATATGGGCCGCTCCCTGTTCGTGTCGGACCAGGATGTGGCGTAAAGCCGTATTCTGGACCAGGGCGTCATAGGTCGGCAGGATTGCCCCACCGGGATAGCCAAAGATGGTATCCACACCTTCAGCCAGCAGGCTTTCGATTGTGATCTGTGCACCGGTCATTGTTGTCATGATACGCCTCTGCTCCAGTCTCTGGGCGGATAATTATACGAGTGCCAAGGAAAAACTCAAGGAACCACAAGCTCCTGAATATTTGCTTGACATAATAACCTATTCTCCGCTATTTGTTAGCCTTCCAGCATTTTTAGCCTCAATAAATTCGGTATGTGATCGAAGTGAGCAGGGCCTATATGGAAATCGACAATATCGACCATCTGGATAGGCATATCCTCTCGGTTCTCCAGGAAAATTGCAAACTCCCACTGGTGAAAATCGGCGAACGCGTGGGGCTGTCGGCTCCGTCCGTTATCGAACGGATTAAGAAATTGGAAGAGAGCGGGGTCATCCGAGGGTATACCGCCGTTCTCGACGCACGCAAGCTGGGGAAGGATACGACCGCTTTTATTGGCGTTTCCATTAATCATCCGAAGCTGATTACGCAGTTTGAAACGGCCATTGATGGTTTTGAAGATATTCAGGAATGTCACCATGTGACTGGCGAATACACCCTCCTGCTGAAGGTCAAAGCCGATAACACATCAGACCTTGAGGAGGTCATTCGTCAAATTCGCTCGCTTGAAGGGGTGGAACGGACGGAAACGTCCGTGGTGTTGTCCACGCATACCGAGGGACTGTGGTTGAGACTCCAGTCGGGGAAAAAGGCGGTCGTGGACGGCCGACAGCAGGAAGTGGCGACCGCCCTCGCCCCACGGGTGAGACGCGGGGCCTGACAGCCCACGGCAGCAGGAATTTCTATGCGGCACAGAGACAGGAAGGGGCGTATATGACACCAGGAGTAAACGTATCAACAACTCGGCGTGTAGTGGAGGATACGTTTACTCCTCACGCCGGTATACCTCAAAAACAAGGACTGTATGACCCTAGCTTTGAACACGACGCCTGCGGTATTGGCTTTGTGGTCAACATCAAAGGGGAGCGCTCGCATCAAGTGGTCAAGCAGGGCTTAACTGTTCTGGTCAATCTGGATCACCGTGGGGCACGCGGCTGTGAAGAAGGCACGGGAGACGGCGCGGGCATGCTCCTCCAACTCCCCCATCGCTTCCTGAGCGCAGTCTGTCGGGCTCTGGACGTGAGCCTGCCCGCTCCGGGTCAGTACGGGGTCGGCATGGTCTACCTGCCACCCGATAGGGCTCAGCGACACGAGTGCGAGCAGCGCCTGGAGGCCGTCGTCAGAGAAGAAGGCCAAACGGTCTTGGGCTGGCGGGATGTCCCGACCAATAATGCCGGCCTGGGGGAGACGGCCAAGGCGTGTGAGCCGTGTATTCGGCAGGTTTTCATTGGTCGCAGTGCCGACGGGCTGGCGGATGATCTCACCTTTGAGCGTAAACTGTATGTAATCCGGCGTCGTGTGACGAACGCCATCCGTTACGGTGGGGTCGATGGTGGAGAGTATTTTTATATCCCCAGCTTGTCGTACAAGACCCTGATCTATAAGGGCATGCTCACGCCGCAGCAACTCGAAACATTCTACCCGGACCTGTCCGACCCGGACATGGAAAGCGCTATTGCCCTGGTCCATTCACGCTTTAGCACCAATACCTTTCCGAGCTGGGAACGCTCCCACCCGTATCGCTACCTCATCCATAATGGCGAGATTAATACCCTGCGGGGGAACGTCAATTGGATGCGGGCCCGACAGGCATTAATGGCTTCGGAACTCTTTGGCGACGATCTCTCAAAAGTCTTTCCTGTTATCCTGGAAGACGGTAGCGATTCCGCCATTTTTGATAACTGCCTGGAATTTCTGGCGCTGAGCGGGCGCTCCCTACCCCACGCGATGATGATGATGATCCCCGAGCCGTGGGAGAATCATGCCAGCATGGCCGATGCGAAGCGGGCCTTTTATGAATATCACAGCTGCCTGATGGAGCCCTGGGATGGCCCGGCCTCCATTGCCTTCACGGACGGCACCCGCGTGGGGGCCGTCTTGGACCGGAACGGACTCCGTCCGTCTCGATACTATGTGACCAAGGATAACTTGGTCATTATGGGCTCCGAGGTGGGAGTGCTCGGAGTCGAGCCGGAACGTGTCTTGGAGAAACGACGGCTCCAGCCGGGACGGATGTTCCTGGTCGACACGGAGAAGGGCCGCATTATCAGTGACGAAGAGTTGAAACAGGAAATCATTAGCGCCCAGCCCCACCGTCAGTGGCTGAACGAACACACGGTGTATTTCGATCAGCTTCCGGCTGTGACAGAGCAGCAGCCGGTATACGATCACGAGGCCACGCTCCAGCGCCTGCGCGCGTTTGGGTACAGCTTTGAGGATTTGAAGGTCAATATCGGGCCAATGGCGCTGAATAAGATCCAGCCCATCGGTTCCATGGGCACGGATACGCCGCTGGCCGTGTTGTCCGATAAGCCGCAGCTTTTATACAATTATTTTAAGCAGCTCTTCGCCCAGGTCACCAATCCCCCCATCGATCCGATTCGAGAAGAACTCGTCACCTCAACAACGCTGACGCTGGGCTCGGAGGGGAATTTGCTCGATTCCCGACCGGACAATTGTCGCCAAATCCGGCTGCCGATTCCGATCCTGAAGAATTCGGACCTCGAGAAGCTGCGGCGTCTTGACCAACCGGGGCTCAAGGCCGTGACCTTGCCCATACTCTTTCACCCCAAGAACGGCGAAGATGGCCTTGAGCAGGCTTTAGACGAGCTATGTCAGGCCGCGGATACCGCGATTGAGAACGGCGCAACGCTGCTGATCCTGTCGGATAGAGACGTGAATGCCGAACGGGCCGCGATTCCGGCTTTGCTGGCGGCGTCGGGCTTGCACCACCACCTGATTCGGGCCGGCAGCCGCACCCGGGTCGGACTCGTGCTCGAATCGGGCGAGCCGCGCGAGGTTCATCATTTCTGTGTGCTGCTCGGCTATGGCGTCCAGGCGATTAATCCCTATATGGCCTACGAGTGTCTGAACGACATGATCGGCGAGGGCATGCTGACGGGCATTGCCTATCATGACGCGGTGAGCGGCTATATCAAAGCCGCGGTCAAGGGCATCGTCAAAGTCATGTCCAAGATGGGCATTTCGACGATTAAGTCGTACTGTGGTGCGCAGATTTTTGAAGCCATCGGTTTGGGCCGGGAACTGGTTGATCGCTATTTTACCTGGACGCCCTCCCGCGTAGGAGGCATTGGTCTGGCGGAACTCGCCCAGGAAGCGAGCCAACAACATGCCAGGGCCTTTCCGGCCATTCCCGTTCGTGGCCAGACGCTTGAGGTGTACGGCCAGTATCAGTTCCGCAAAGACGGCGAACTACACCTCTTTAACCCACGCACGATTCATCTGCTGCAAAAGGCCTGTCGCATAAACGACTATGCCACCTTTAAGGAGTATACGCGGCTCATAGACGACCAGTCGGAGCGGCTCGCTACGTTGCGCGGGCTGTTGGAATTAAAACCGGCGGCTATGCCGCTTCCGATTGAGGAAGTCGAGCCGGTCGAGGCCATTACCACCCGCTTTAAGACCGGCGCCATGTCCTACGGCTCCATTAGTAAAGAAGCACATGAGTCGCTGGCTATTGCTATGAATCGTATCGGCGGCAAAAGCAATACAGGAGAAGGCGGGGAAGATATTACGCGCTATACGCCGGACCCCAATGGGGACTCGCGGAACAGTGCGATCAAGCAGGTCGCCTCGGGCCGTTTTGGCGTCACCAGCGAATATCTGACCCAGGCGCGTGAAATCCAGATCAAAATGGCTCAGGGAGCGAAGCCTGGAGAAGGTGGCGAGCTACCCGGTCGGAAGGTCTATCCGTGGATTGCCAAGGTGCGGCTCTCCACCCCTGGCGTTGGACTGATTTCCCCGCCCCCGCACCACGATATCTATTCAATTGAAGACTTGGCCCAGCTCATTCACGACTTAAAGAACGCCAATACCGAGGCACGAATCAGCGTGAAGCTAGTCTCTGAGGTCGGGGTCGGCACGATTGCCGCCGGCGTTGCCAAAGGCCATGCCGATGTCGTGCTGATTAGTGGTCACGATGGCGGGACCGGAGCCTCGCCGCAGACGAGTATCAAACACGCCGGTCTCCCCTGGGAGCTCGGGCTGGCGGAAACGCATCAAACCCTGGTCCTCAACAATCTGCGCAGCCGGATCGCCGTCGAAACCGACGGCCAACTCAAAACCGGACGGGATGTGGTGATTGCCGCCCTGCTGGGCGCCGAAGAGTTCGGTTTCGCCACTGCCGCCCTGGTTTCACTCGGCTGTATCATGATGCGGGTCTGCCATCTCGACACCTGTCCGGTCGGCGTCGCGACCCAGAATCCGGCATTACGCAAGAAGTTCATGGGTGACCCGGCCCACGCGGTCAACTTCATGCAGTTCGTGGCTCAGGAAGTCCGCGAGTATATGGCCCAGCTCGGCTTTCGAACCATGAATGACATGATTGGTCGGACCGACAAAATTGAGGCCCGCAGAGCGATAGCCCACTGGAAAGCCAAGGGGCTGGACTACACCGATATTCTGCACCGACCCCAGGTGGGTCCCAAGATCGGTCGGTACTGTCAGATTGGACAAAACCACGGCATTGAGCGCTCTCTGGATAAGCAGACCCTGATTGACCTGGCACGTCCGGCGCTGGAACGGCAAGAAAAAGTGTCCGCGACGCTGCCCATTCAAAACGTCAACCGCGTAGCCGGAACGATACTGGGTAGTGAGGTCACCCGTCGCTACGGTCGGGAGGGCTTGCCGGAAGATACGATCCACTTTCATTTCCAGGGGTCGGCCGGTCAGAGTTTTGGGGCGTTTGTCCCGCCCGGTATGACGCTTGAATTGGAGGGCGATGCCAACGATTATTTCGCCAAGGGCCTCTCTGGCGGAAAGGTCATACTCTATCCCCCAACAGGCTCGACCTTTCCGGCGGAGGAAAACATCATTGTCGGCAATGTCGCCTTTTATGGTGCGACCAACGGAGAAGCCTATATTCGCGGCATGGCGGGCGAGCGCTTCTGTGTTCGCAATAGCGGTGTGCGAGCCGTGATTGAAGGGGTCGGCGACCATGGCTGCGAGTATATGACGGGTGGTCGCGTGGTCGTGCTGGGCGAGACCGGACGCAACTTCGCCGCGGGCATGTCCGGTGGTATCGCCTACGTGTTGGACGCAAATGCGACCTTTTACAACCAGTGTAATCTTGAAACCGTCAGCCTGGACCGGCTCAACGAGGGGGATCTCCAGGACATTCGCGCCATGCTGCAAAAACACGTCCAGTATACCCACAGCATCCAGGCCCAGCAGATTCTTGACGACTGGGAGACGCGGGCGCTGAAATTTGTCAAAGTCATGCCCAAGGACTATCAACGCATGCTCGACGCGATTAGCCGGGCCGAAGGCAGTGGCTTAGCCGGCGACGAAGCCATCATGGCGGCTTTTGAGGCCAATAAGAACGATGCCGCACGGGTGAGCGGCAACTAGCACTTTGCAACGGCAGGCAGACTGACGAAGGAAGACCGTATGGGGAAGCCTACTGGATTCATGGAATACGAGCGGGAGTTGCCCGCAGACCGTTCACCGGTTGAGCGGGTCGGCGACTGGAAGGAGTTTCATCAGCATTTTTCTGAGAGCAAACTTCAGGAGCAGGGCGGCCGCTGTATGGACTGCGGCATCCCGTTCTGTCACACCGGGACCTTAATCAGCGGCATGGCTTCGGGCTGTCCGATTAATAACCTGATCCCGGAGTGGAATGACCTGGTCTATCGTGGGCTCTGGCGGGAGGCGCTTGAGCGGCTGCACAAAACCAATAATTTCCCGGAGTTCACCGGTCGGGTGTGTCCGGCCCCGTGTGAGGGGTCGTGTGTATTGGGGATTACGAATCCACCGGTCACCATCAAAAACATTGAATGCTCCATCGTTGATCGTGGCTTTGCCGAAGGCTGGGTTGTCCCTCGCCCGCCAGAGAAACGGACGGGGAAAAAGGTGGCTGTCGTCGGCTCTGGTCCAGCCGGCCTCTCGTGTGCTGCGCAACTTAATAAGGCTGGCCATACGGTCACGGTCTATGAACGGGCTGACCGCATCGGCGGTTTGCTCATGTATGGCATCCCCAATATGAAGCTGGACAAGACCATCGTACAGCGTCGCGTCGACCTGATGGCCCAAGAGGGCATTACCTTTGTGACAAAAACGGCCATTGGCAGCGACATTCCGGCCGCTCAATTATGGGAGGATTGTGACGCTATCGTCTTGTGCGGAGGGGCGACAAAACCGCGTGACCTGCCGGCGGAAGGCCGCGACCTCAACGGCATCCATTTCGCCATGGAATTCCTCCACGCCAATACCAAAAGCCTGCTCGACTCGGACCATGCGGACGGGGTATATATTTCCGCGACAGATAAAGATGTGATCGTTATTGGGGGTGGAGATACCGGCACCGACTGTGTTGGCACGGCCCTCCGCCACAAATGCAGGACGCTAACCCAGTTTGAAATTCTTCCTCAGCCGCCCTTGGAGAGGCAGCCGGACAATCCCTGGCCGGAGTGGCCCAAAATTTTACGGGTCGATTATGGACAAGAGGAAGCAGAAGCCCGCTTTGGGACAGACCCGCGCATTTATTTGATTCAGACGGAACGATTTGTGGGCGACACAAGCGGGAATGTCAAAGAGCTGCACACCGTCGAGATAGAATGGGGGAAAAACGAAAACGGTGCGTTTATTCCCAAACCCCTGCCAGGAACAGAAAAAGTCTGGCCGGCAGACTTGGTCCTGCTCGCCATGGGCTTTCTTGGGCCGGAAGACCCGGTCCTCGAACAACTCGGGGTCGAGCGCGACCCGCGTTCAAATGCCAAGGCAGAATATGGTCAGTTCCAGACAAACGTGGACGGCGTCTTTGCCGCCGGCGACATGCGTCGTGGCCAGAGTCTGGTCGTCTGGGCCTTTAATGAAGGACGCGGAGCAGCCAGAGAGGTGGACCGATACCTCATGGGCAGCACCGAGCTGCCATAGTGCTTGCTCTTGAGGTATACGTATACAGGAGGGAAAGGATCAGCGTTTATGAAAAAGATTACCGTCTACTCAACAGATTATTGAGGCTTTTGCACTGCAGCAAAGGCTTTGCTCACCAAAAAAGGCGTTCCGTTCGAAGACATTGACGTGTCGGACGATCCCGCGATGCGGCAAGAGATTGCCCAACGCTCGGGTCAGCGCACCGTCCCCCAGATTTTTATTGGGGAAGAGTCCATCGGCGGCTTCATGGAGTTGCAGACGCTGGAGGTCAGTGGCGAGTTGGACGACATGCTGGCCGACTGACAGACGACTGTCCAAAAGACACAGTCACACATAAACTGTGCTTATGAAAAATATCACTCTCAGCATCGACGAAGACGTTGTCTGCACGGTACGGCGCTATGCGGCTGAGCACGGCTCCACAGTCAACGCACTCGTCCGAGAGTTCCTGACCGGGATCGCAGACCGGGAAGACCGCGCCCGCAAGGCGAGGCAACGAATTCGGCAGCTCAGCGAGCAGTCAACGGCCCGGGTCGGTTCGCGCTCGTGGACCCGCGAGGAACTGCATGAGCGTTCATGAAGATGAAGGGACAGGAGCCCGAGGAACGCAGCCCTGCATCAGCGCATTCTGACCACGCTCACACACCGGTACGATACGCCCGTCATGGATAACGTTTATCGCGCCGATTATGTCGAGTGCTTAGTCGCTTTTACGCTTGAGGCCGACTGGTGGCTTACCTGGACGCACGGCTGGGACTGGGCCGCATGGGATTGCCAGCACACGTCCGGGGTACGGCTTGAGGTCAAGCATGCCGCGGCGAGGCAATCCTGGGACCGTGAGACCCTCGCACGGCGTCGCTCTCCCAGCTTCGACATTGCTCCCCGCACCGGTTACTGGACACAGGAGGGGAGATGGGTGGACTCCCCAGGGCGTCCGGCGGATATGTATGTTTTTGCGTGGCATGACGAGAGCCGAGCCGAATACGCCGATCACCGCGATGCCAACCAGTGGCTTTTCTTCGTCGTGGCAGAGCAAGACCTACCCAAGAACCAAAAGCGCATTGGGTTGACAGGACTCAAAGCAATCACCTCTCCGTGCCGTATCGCGGGCCTTAAACGCGCAGTCGAGAGCGCCTGCTCCGCACGAGGGGCACTCAAAGCCGCGCTCGAACCCATCAAATCATGTAAGTAAATCCCGGACCAAGAAAGCCCTGCATCGCTTTGTCGCGATATTCCTCACTTCAGTCGGCCTGCTTCTCTTTTTCTCTTGGGCGGACTTTGCTATACCCTCAACATCTTTTTTGAGGAGGAAATCATGGCACTCTATCTTGATGAAGTCTGGCTCAAGGACCCCAGCCCGGAGCGGATGAAGGAATTTGTCGGGCTGATCGGCTCAGCCGCAAAAAATCCGGCCTCGGTCGGCGCACCGCAAGAGGTTCGCTTTGCCGGTGGCCCGTGGTTCTCGAATGAAGAACCCAAGGTCATCTTTCTGGTCGATATTCCCGACCATACCCCGACCTTCCAAGTCTTTGGTAAAATCGTCTCAAGCGGCTTGGTTGAGAAGCGCCGCCTGACCCCGATTGTGGAGTGGAGCGAAGTCGAGAAGCTGGTCAAGCAGTTGTAAGATAGGTTCCCAGGCATTAGGAAGTGGGTATGACAACGGAACTGCTCAGCGTGTTGGTCGCGGTAGTGGCCGTTGGGGTTACCCTAGGCGGGGTGATTCTGACCGGCTTACACGGGATTCGCAGGGAGATGGGAGACCTGCGTGGAGAGTTGGGAGACCTGCGTGGAGAGTTGGGAGACCTGCGTGGAGAGTTGGGAGACCTGCGTGGAGAGTTGAGCGAGCTCCGCCGTGACATGGAAACGCGTCTGTCGGCCGTCGAACGCCAGCAGGCGAAACTCGAAGGTCTGCTGGAAGGTCTGCGCGAAGCCATTACCGGACATAAAGCGGCATAAGCCGCCACCGTGTCTGCTTCTAGGCCGATACGGCGCACACCTCGCAAGCTGCCGGGTTATTCTGTTCAGCCAGAACACGGTCTGCTTCGGTTTGATACTGTGGGGTATCCCGGCGTGGGGTGCGCGTGTCGCCGTCGTTCATCACGCCGTCTTTCCAGCTATCGTCCTCTGCCCAGCGGAACGGCAAGTGCTTGATCTGACCAGGCTCTTGGAAGGAAGAGAACGCGCCCAGAGCTTCGAGCAGTATTGCGCGCTGGAGTTCCGGCTCGAACGGCTTGCCGGTGGTGTGGCCGAGCAAGTAGTCGAGAAAGGCCACACGCGGCGGGTGAGCGGCCTGAAGAATATCCAGCGCGCTCCCCATACATAATGTCGGGATGCCGGCAGCCTCAGCATGACGGGCAATCAGTCCCACGGACTGATGGCACACCGGTCAAACCGGGACCAGCAAAGCCACATCAGCACGTTCGGCCTTCAACTGTTCGGTCAGTTGCGGGGCTAATGCCTCACGGACTTTCCGGGTCGAATAAATACCGCCCATAAAAGTAAAGGCATGGTCGGCCAACTCGCCGATGACGCCTTCTGCTTCCAAGCGGCGGAGCGTGTCAATCGGAAAGACGACGTTGGGGTCACGCCGGGCATCGGTCTGGTCGTAGGCAAAATGAGCCGTCCGCAGGTCTGCGGTTGCGACATCCTTGGGGATAGCGCGGAAGGAAAAATCATCCTTGGTATGAAAAGCGACTTGGCCGGTCACATAAATGCCACCGGAAGCGATCAGACCCAGGCGGCACTCCGACAACGGCTTGATCAGTGGGGTCCACGGCGGCGTGTCTTCGTTATGCACCCATTGATACGTCTTGTAGCCCAGCGCGGCATAATTGTCAGTAATGCGTTTGATGTAATCGACTGGTGGCTTCTGCATATATTCCTCCGACGCCTTCACACTGTCAGGTTTTCTTTCCAAAGACAACGGGCCTCTGCCGTGCGTGACCATCCGCCCAGCCTTCACGCTGGTCTGTCGTCAAACGCAGCAAGAACCGGTGCGTGGTCCGAAGCCCCCTTGCCCTTGCGCGCCTCGCGGTCTATGGCAACGTCCGTGCACCGCTCGGCCAGCGGCTGGGTGACGAGAATATGATCAATACGCAACCCTTTGTTTTTGGGGAAGGCCAGTTGACGATAATCCCACCAGCTATACAGCTTTCCCTGGGTGTGATGGAGACGAAATGTATCGACCAAGCCCCAGTCACACAGAGCGGTAAACGCCTGGCGCATGTCCGGATGAAACAGGACGCTGGCTTGCCATTCCTGCGGGTCATGGACATCCCGCGCTTCGGGCGCGATATTCAAATCTCCGCACAGGACGAGCGGTTTTCCGGCGTCACATTGAGCGTCAAGAAAGTCCCGGACGCGGCGCAGCCAAGTGCGCTTATACGCAAACTTCTCACCGCCGACCACCTGTCCGTTCGGGACATAGAGACACAGGATGTGGACACCTGAAACGTGGGCGGACAAGAAACGAGCTTCGCGGTCCTCAGGGTCACCATCGAGGCGGTGCACGACCTGGCTCGGCTCAGCGCGAGACAGGATGGCCACGCCGTTGTAGGTCTTTTGTCCACACACGGTCACGCAGTAGCCGAGGTCCTCAAACTCCTGGTGAGGAAAGGCGTCGTCCGTGACTTTTGTTTCTTGCAGACAAACGATTTCGGGCAGTTGCTGGCGGGCGAGCCATTCCAGCACCCGCTCCTTGCGAGCGCGAATTGAATTGACGTTCCAAGTGGCAATACGCACGGCTTAATGGCGGGGCAGTATACCAGACACGGCTATCGTCTTCCCCTGGGGCAACGACAGCGTGTCTCCAGGGAGAACCGTTCGGTTTCTTTTATACCGTTGGTGAGCGGGGTCAGGGTTGCTGAAACCTTCTATCTGACGATCAACAAGATTGACTATCCAGCACTCGGGTATATCGTTTTCTGCATACACTTCTACTTTTCGACTCCGGTCATAGGTCAAGCTCGCTTCGGCACCCTCGATCACAAGGAGGATCTGGTCTGTCTTGGGATGCTCCCGTTCATAATCGTCCGGGTCGGGACGACACAGGACAATATCAGGTTCAGGCTCACTCAAATCGTCAAGGACGATAGGAAGTCGAGCACGTATGGTTAACTGATTCCCGAGTAAACGGATAAACGTCTCGGTCATTCGAGTGACGACGCAGGCGGGAAGGGGATTCTGCGGAGCCATTGTAATGATTTCCCCCTTCAGCAATTCAACGCGCTCATCAAAAAACAATCCCGCTTCCCCCATCCGGTAATATTCTTCTCGGGTGAAGCGGTGAACAACGGGAGCAGCTACAGATGGCAGCGACATGTGAGGACTCTGAAAACAGAAGCGCACATTGATCAATCATGAAACACTGGCTAACGGTGTCCCCTGGAGGCCAATCTTCCCGTACGTCAGACCGGCAAAGGCTGGAACCGATTGCGTTAATTCGCCGAAGACGTCAGTAATCGAAACAGAGTCCGGGCCGTCCAACTGCGTGCTCAGCAAGGCCAGCGCCTCCCAACCGGCTTTCGCTTCTCCCGGTGGTGGAAATGCCTGAGAGAGCCGCTGGACACGCCCGGCCCGATTCGTACACGTCCCGTCCGTTTCCACGGCAGCCGCAATCGGCAGAACAGTGTCTGCGTACTCTGTCGTGCCATTATAGTCCGTGTCGAGTACGATGACGGTTGTTTCGCCCAAGGCGCTACCGATACGTTCTTGGCCGAATGCCGTGACGAGGTCGGCGCCAAGAATGAAGAGGACTTTCACCTGCCCCTGCGCTGCCGCAGATAAGATCGCCTCGGCCTCGCCTCCTCCATTCAGCAGGCCCAGACTCTTCAGTCCCTGCGTATTCGGGTTTTTGTCGGCGTGGATCAAGAAGTCATCATGAAACGCATCAGCCGGAGACCACGACAAGCCAGCCGTGTGTGTAGAGCCGATGTGCTCTCTGAGCAGGCGGGAGAGCAGAAAGGCTTCTTCGTTGGTTGCCTTGGCGCCAATGATTGCCGCGACCGCATCCGCCCCATGCTCGTCTTGGGTCGAACGGACGGCTTGCGCCACTTTTTTCCCAGCCTCGTCCCACGAGGCAACCGTAAAGGACGATTCGCCGCGCACTAAAGGAGTGGGAATCCGGCTGTCCTGTTGGAATGATTTATACCAGTGCCGCCCCTCATCACACATCCAATACGTATTGACGTCGAGATTCTGGCGCGGACGAAACCGAAAGATCTCGCCCTGCCGATGGTAGATATCGATATTGCAGCCGGTGGCGCAGCGGGTGCAGGTCGAGGGCGTTTTTTCAAGATACCAGACCCGGGACTTGAAGCGAAAATCCTTGCTCGTCAGCGCCCCCACCGGGCACACATCAACAACATTGCCGGAATAGGGACTGTCGAGTTGCTTCCCCGGAAAGAGACTGATGCGGGAATGATCCCCGCGCTCAAAAATGCCCAACTCGCCGGTCTGGGTTATTTCGTCGCAGAAGCGGGTACAGCGGGCGCACAAAATGCAACGCTCTTCGTCGAGCACGACTTCGGGTCCCAAGTCAACCACTTTACCTTTATGCACCTTGGCTTCAAGCTCCATCTCGCTCTTATAGGCGCCGTACAGCATGTAATAGTCCTGGAGCTTGCACTCGCCAGCCTGGTCGCAGATGGGACAATCGATCGGATGGTTAATCAAAAGAAATTCGAGCACCGCGGCTTGGGCATGTTTCGCTCTTTCGCTGGTGGTTTTTACTACCATCCCATCGGAAACACGCGTATTACAGCCAATCTGGAGTTTGGGCATGTTCTCGATTTCGACCAGGCACATGCGGCAGTTCCCCGATATGCTGAGGCCGGGATGGTAACAGTAATGTGGCACTTCAATACCGACCTGTTCGGCAGCTTGGATGACGTTGAGACCGTCTTCGACCGTCACTTCTTGGCCATCGATTTCAAGTGTTGGCATGAAAACCTCTGGGGGAGTCTCAGGCGGCTTCGGGCTGGACCGCTGCTTTTTTCAGCGGGCAGCCGCCCTCCGTCACATGAGCAACGAACTCATCGCGAAATTTTGTCAGATAACTCTGGGTAGGCATGGCAGCCGCGTCAGCTAAGACACACACCGTATTGCCCATCATATTGGTGCAAATACGATCGATCAGGTCGATGTCCTCGGCTTTACCGTTGCCCTCTTCGAGTCGGACCAAAAGCTTGTGCAACCAGCCGGTTCCTTCTCGACACGGCGAGCACTGGCCGCAGGATTCATGGTGATAGAAACGGTCAACGATCTCCAGGGCACGGACCATACAGGTGTCTTCGTCCATCACAATAATGCCGGCGGTGCCCAGAAAGGCACCAATGGCACGCATGGAGTCAAAATCCATATGGACGTCAATCTCATCCGGCGTCAGAACGGGGAACGACGACCCGGCCGGCATGACGGCCTTGAGCTGCTTGCCGTCTTTGATGCCCCCCGCATAGTCGTAAATCACCTCGCGCAGCGGCATACCCATGGGCAGTTCGAACATACCGGGCTTCTCAACATGACCGCTGACTCCATAGATTTTGGGACCCGGCCCGCTTTCCGGCCCAATGGACCGAAACCAGTCTGGGCCGTTTTTGATGATAGACGGCACACAGGCAAGCGTTTCCACGTTATTCACAATAGTAGGGCAGCCAAATAAGCCGTACACAGCGGGGAACGGTGGTTTAATGCGGGGATAGGCGCGCTTGCCTTCAATCGACTGAATCAGACCGGTCTCTTCCCCACAGATATAGGCCCCAGCTCCCCGGTGGACGTAGACCTCAAGATCAAAGCCGGTGCCGAAAATATCTTTGCCAAACAGGCCCTGGTCATACGCCTCGACCAGGGCCCGTTCCAGGCATTTTGCGCCGTAGGCGAATTCCCCTCTAATATAGATATAGGCCGTATGGGCGTTGATGGCGTAGCAGGTGATGAGAATACCTTCTAAGAGGATATGGGTGTTCTTCTCAATGATCGCCCGATCTTTGAACGTTCCGGGCTCGCTCTCGTCTGCATTGCAACACAGATAGACAGGCTTGTCCGAGTCCTTGGGTAAGAATCCCCATTTGACGCCTGCCGGAAAACCCGCCCCGCCTCGCCCACGCAGGTTCGATTCTTTTACCAGGGCCGTGACTTCCTCAGGCTTGAGCGTCGTCAGCGCCTTACGCGCTGCGGCATAGCCAGCATGAGCCAGGTAGACATCAAGCTCGTGAATGTCAGGAACATCTTCATGGCGCAGTAAGACGTTTTCGGCCATTCGTCCTTCCTTCTCTCCTAAGGGAACCTGAAATAAAGAGAAAATATCGGCTCCGGTCAGGATATCGGCCCCAGTTTTGGGTGTCAAACATCCTTATCGGGCGGCCATTTACATTTCTAGTGCCCTCTGGTTTAACGTCCGCCTGATGAGTGATTTCATTCTCTTATGGACCCATGTCCTCAGCTTAGCGGTCTTCTTTGGCAGCGGGGTCACCCTCCTCGTCACATTGCTTCCACCGGCCGCTCAGATTGATGATCCAGTCGCAAAACAAACCTACTTGGCCAAGGGTCTGAAATACTACAATCCGCTCAGCATCGGCTCACTCGGAGTCGTACTGATGACCGGCGCGTGGAATCTCACGGCATTCAAGGCCAAGCCCGGCTTAGCATTCTTTACTCCAGAGGGATATTTATCAGACTTCGGTAGCCTGCTGAGCCTCAAACTCCTCATTGTCTTTATTCTGATTAACGTGAGCGCTGCGGTTTCCCTGGGCATGGGTCATCGCCTAGTCCGCACGGAGGTACGCGGGGAGGCATTCCCGCCGGATAAACTGCCTGGTCTGGTCAAGCGCATCCAGGTTTTTACCGGAGTGGCGCTGGTCCTGACCGCCTGGATTGTCTGGATTTCGCTCGATATGTCGCGGCTGGGGTTGGCGGTATCAGGAATGGGATTGTAAGCGCTCACTTGCCTGACCAACGCGGCGGACGTTTTTCCGAGAAGGCGGCGACACCTTCTCGGAAGTCTGACTCGGTCATCATGCGGTCAATCAGACTGCGCGAACGCTGGACCGCCGAGGCTGCATCGCCGTGCAAGTCGGCATAGATCTGATTTTTGGTGGTGCGTAACGACCCAGGGGAAACACGGGCTATCATCTTGCGGATGTAGTCGTGCGTGTAGGGCAGGAGTTCGTCGAACGGCAAAACTTTATTGACCAGCCCGAGTTCATAGGCTTCTTCTGCCAGGAAGACGCGGCTCGTGAGCAGGATATCATTCGCCCGCGTGACGCCCATCAGACGCGGGAGCAGCCAGGACAGGCCAAACTCGGCCGGCAGGTTCAGGGCTCCGTGGGCGGTCGTGAATTTCGCCCCTTCTGCGGCAAAACGAATATCGGCATAGCAGGCGACCGCCAGGCCAGCGCCAGCGACTGCGCCGTTAATGGCCGCAATCACCGGTTTGGTGAGGCCGAATTGATACGCAAAGTCCGCGTCAAACTCGGGTCGGACGCCATAGCCAGGAGTCGGTATGGTGTCTGGCGTGCCTGGGTCGTAGCCACCTTTTTCAACATGTCCCTCAAGCGCCCGCGCATCCGCTCCAACACAGAAATCCCGACCCGCTCCGGTCACGAGAATGGCCCGCACCTCCGGGTCGTTCTCGGCTTGTTCAATGGACCAGCGATACTCAACATGCATTCTCCCCGTCCACGAGTTTCTGCGCTGGGGACGGTTGAGGGTGATCGTGGCGATCCAGTCTTTGACGGTGTATGCGATGACTTTCCGTTCCATGGCATCCCCTTTTGTACGTGTGGATTACCCCCGCCAACTATTTGTCAGGCGTGCAAAGGCCCCGAGACTCAGCGTCTCGCCACGGCGCTGCAAGTCAATATCCGCCCGTTGGCCAATGGCTTCAAGGTCTGCCCCACAAAAACCACGCAGCGCGTTGCGGAGCGTTTTTCGGCGTTGATTAAAGGCCGCCTTCACGATCTGGCGAAACAGGACCTCATCGGCAACTTCAACCCGAGGCTCTCTGTGGAAAATCAGTTTAATCACCTGGGAGTGCACTTGGGGTGCCGGAAAAAAGCTACGTGGCCCAACCGAGCACACCGCTTCCGTCGTTGCGTAGAGTTGAATCAAGACGGACAGCACACCATACGCCTTTGTCCCTGGGGAGGCCGTAATACGCGCGGCCACCTCCCGCTGGAGCATGACCGTGGCCTGCGGGAACTGCGTCCGGTGGTCAAGCAACCGAAAGAGGATGGGAGTCGCCATATTGTATGGGAGGCTTGCCACGACTTTGAGAGACTGCTCTCGAAACCTGTCTTTCAGATCCAGGCGAAGAAAGTCAGCCGTAATCATCTGGACGTATGTGTCATGAGCGAGACGTGCAGCTAGTCGTTTAGCCAACATCGCGTCCATTTCGACTAAAATGAGCCGACCGGCCTCCTTGACCAAGATTTCAGAGAGCGCTCCGAGCCCCGGTCCGATCTCCAACACGGTATCTTCAGGGCGGATAGCCGCCGCCGTCACCATACGCTGGATAACGTTGGCATCGATCAGAAAATGCTGGCCAAGACGCTTATGGGGACGAATGCCAAGTTCGCCAAGGGCGAAACGGGCTTGTTGGAGCAAGGTCGGTGGGGCGGCTTTCACACCGGGGCTCTCCTAGGCATTTTCTAACGGCAGCACAGCAGACGCATTCAGGGCCAGTCCAGAACGCTGTCCCGAGGCAAGACGCCAGGCACCGGCAAAAGCGATCATAGCCGCATTGTCCGTACACAACTTCAACGATGGGAAGAAAGCCCGAAAATCATTTTGCTCTCCGGCTTCGGTCATGCGCCGACGCAACCGGGAATTGGCTGAGACGCCACCGGAGATGACAACGCGGCAGATATTCAGATCGCGGACCGCTCGTATAGCGGTGTCCACCACGGTGTCCACCGCGGCCTCTTGGTAACTGGCGGCGATATCGGCTTGGGTATACCGCCCTCGCTCTGGAGAGGCGAGAAATTGACGCAGGGCAGTCTTGAGCCCGCTATAGCTAAAGTCATACCTCGCCTGTTTGATACGCGCGCGCGGGAATCGAATGGCGTCATGTCGGCCTGCTTTGGCGAGTTCATCAATCATCCGACCGCCCGGGTACCCTAGGCCGAGCATTTTCGCACCTTTGTCGAACGCCTCGCCGGCCGCATCGTCCCGAGTCGCGCCGAGACGCTGGTAGTGTCCCCAATCCCGCGCGAGATATAAACTCGTATGGCCGCCAGACACTAATACGCACAGGAATGGGAAATCGACCTCGTGTTCGAGTTGTACCGCCAGCAGGTGCCCCTCAAGATGATTGATACCAATAAAGGGAAGATTTCTGGCAAAAGCGAGCGACTTCGCAAGCGACACGCCAACCAGCAACGAACCGACCAAACCCGGTCCGGCAGTGACAGCAATACCATCAATAGCATCGAGAGTGAGGTGGGCTTGCTCCAACGCCGCATCGAGAACAGGCAGGGCGTTTTGTATATGCTGCCGAGAGGCCAGTTCGGGCACGATCCCACCATAGGGGCCATGAACCGCGTCCTGAGACGAGACAATGTTAGACAGGATACGTCGTCCACGCAGGACGGCTACGGCCGTGTCATCGCACGAAGACTCAATACCCAAGACCGTGAAGTCCTTTTGACCCGGCATATTCACGGCTCACTCTCATTGAGCAGCCTGGCAAGGGCACTAAGGGCACGTAAGCTTTGCGGAGAAAACTCCAGGCAGCGTTGGTAACTGAGGCGCGCCTCCCCATATTCTCCTAGATCCTCATGAATCATTCCTTGGAGGCATTTCGTTTTCGCCATCCAAGCAGCGTTTTCTTCCGATTCCGATAACACGAGTTCCGCTTTCAGTAAAAATACCAAAGCCTGGTGTGCGTCACCTTGGGCAAAGGTTGTCCGCCCGAGAAAGTAATAACCGTAGGGTTGCAAAGGAGCAATATTCACTGCTCGCTCAAAAAGGATACGGGCGCGATGGAAATCTTCCTGACTCAACTCGGTCTGACCTTGTTCTACAAAATGGAGGGCTATGCGATCCTGGGGAGAAAATACGGCAGGGTCAGGCAGAGGGGGAGCCGCTGGCTCTTGCAGCATTCCCCGATACGGTAATTGCCTTCCGTTCTGAGACGCTTCTCCGACTTGCTTATAGGCTTCACCCTCTTGCGCGTAGGCAGCGAGACTCCCACATGCCAGTACGAGAATGGCACTCAGCAGCAGAGACCTCCATAGAGAGCGCAACAGTACAACTATAATATATTCCACCACGGTTTTGACTCCCTTGGTTGCGGTGAGGGCGTATCGACTGAAACGGGGGACAAAGACTCAGACAGCACCACAGTCGGTCCTCCAACAGGAAGTTTTGGTGCGGGGGAGTGGCGGTCTGCTGATGTCGTCCGAACGGGAGGACGGGGCGGGGTCGGGCCAGAAGTGTGATACGGACACGAAAGAATCGGCTCCTGCCCCTTTGGGAAAGCTTCTTGCATCACATTGGGGCAATGTGGAGTTGCACGCAGACCGGTTTGTTGATCAATCGCCACAAGCGTCACTCCAGGCGGAGACGAGAAGTCCGTGATCGGCATCCCTCCTGTCGCGCGCTTCATAAATGCAGTCCAAATAGGCAATGCCGCCTGGGCACCAGAAAGGTTGAGCGAAATCCGGCGATCAAACCCGACCCACACAACCGTTAAGAGATCGGGCGTATAGCCTGCAAACCAGGCGTCTCCGTAATCATTCGTGGTTCCCGTCTTTCCTGCGGCGGGGCGGACAAATCCCCTCCGACGGGCTCCCGCACCCGTTCCCTGTTTCATGACTCCCTCCAGCAGGTGAGTCAGAACATACGCATCGTCAGGATGAATCCGCTGTTCGACCGTCATCTGGTGCTGCTCAATCATCTCCCCCGTGCGACTTGTTATCCACTGAATAGTTTCTGGCCGCGTCGCAATACCTTGGTTGGCCAGCGTACTATACGCGAAGGCGACCTCGAGTGGCGTCACCTCAGCCGCTCCGAGAGCAAGTGAAGGGTAGGCCGGCAAAGGACTGGTAAAGCCCAGACGAAAGGCCATTTGGCGAGCGGGTTCAAGGCCGACTTCCTGGGCAATACGCGCCGTCGCTGCATTCGATGATTTTTCAAGGGCTTTTCGAAGACTCACCATGCCTCGATAGCGATTTTTATAGTTCCGCGGACTCCATTCTTTATCTTCATAGAACCAGCTGAAAGGCGCATCGTTCACGAGGCTGGTGGGTAGGAACCGACCTTCTCGCTGTTGTCTTTCTTTTTCAAGGGCCGCCAGGAACACCACTGGCTTAAAAATCGAGCCAAGTTGCCGGCGAGCTTGGACGGTCCGATTAAACTGCGACACCTGGTAGTCACGCCCACCCACCAAAGCGAGGATATGTCCAGTTTGAGGTTGGATAGCAACGAGGCAGGCCTGGAGGCGATCTTCGGGCATCTCTCGTTTCAACTGCGGGTGCTTTTCCTCAAGTTCCGTCAGTCCGGCCTGAACGACTTCGCGCGCGATCTGCTGAAGTCTCATATCTAAAACCGTAAAGATATTGAGCCCGGCCTTGGTCAATGTTCCAGCAGGGTAGTGCGCTTCAAGCTCTTTTCTGATGAAATCTACAAAATACGGCGCTTTATTTTTTTCAGGCGGCAGCTCGCGCGGTCCCACAGTTTCGTGCCGCGCAGCGTCTGCTTCCTCTTGCGTAATGGTCCCTAATGTGACCATTCTTCGGAGAATATGATTGCGCCGCAGGATGGCACGCTCAGGATGACGGTTGGGGGCATATCGGTTCGGCGCTTTGATCATGCCAGCAATGATTGTCATTTCTCCGAGCGTTAAATCACGGGGCGCTTTTCCAAAGTAGAATCGAGCGGCTTCCCAAATACCCAAAATACTCTTTGCGCCCCGCTGACCTAAATAAATTTCATTCAAATAATTCTCGAGGATTTGCAGCTTGGAGTAATGGTTTTCAATAATGAGGGCCAGACAGACTTCGGTCAGCTTACGCTTGAGGGTTCTTTCTTGGGAAAGAAAGAAGTTCTTAATAAGCTGCTGCGTCAGCGTGCTGCCACCTTGGACGATTCGTCCAGTGATGAGGTTTGCCCATACGGCTCCCAAGATACGCCACCAATCAACCCCCCTGTGTTCAAAAAAACGATGATCTTCCGCCGCCAGCACTGCCTTGACCAGCAGAGACGGCACTTCGTAGAGTTTCACCACCCTGCGTTCTTCCCACGCTTGCGCATAGAAACGGGTAATGGTTTCCGGCTCCGTCTCGATCGCCTGGATTACAGTCTGATCGTCAAGATCGGTCAGGCGTTCGATTCGTCCCTGCTCTATGGACAGCAGAATCCGTCGAGCGGAGCGCTCTCGTCCGGGATACGTGGATTCCCGTAAAAAAATCTGGACTTCTCCGCTCTGGGCATTGTGCCAATAGTCTCCCCGGGCACGAATAGGATGCTCAACCGGTTGATAATCCAAGCGTGTCAGATGGTCAAAGAGCGCAGCCTCCTCGACATTGAGTCCGGGGTAGAGGAGTAACGGACGCGCATAGACCTTGGACGGTACTGCCCAGCGATGGTCAGAGAAACGTTTAACGGCCGCGTGTTCTAATTTGTGGTAAAACTGCCAACCAAGAACGCTCGCAGTTCCAAGCAAGCCCAGAAAGAGACAACCAATGAGTTTCCAAAATACTCGTTGCATATCCATCACAAATAAGGGCGGAGGGTTACCGATATCGGCGGCTGTGTCGCCTCATTATGCGATACGTCCTTCCCTTTTGAGATTGACGTATCGCATCCGCAAATCGTACAGCACGTTTTCCAGCATCTGCCCCTCACCGGCCTCAAGGTTACCGGAAGTTTTGTGTTGCAACATGGCAAGGACGTCGATCATCTGCTGCGCTGCGGTAAGATCGATCCGGGTTGCCTGACCAGGGGCGGCTGGAATCTCTCCGAGAGACATGAGCGCCTGCGTACTCAGGCCAAGAATAAAGCTCGAAAAATTAATCTCGCTCTGGTCAGATACGGCCTCATGGGGACGACCTCGCGCTGATGTCCCCTGCGTCTCGGCTTGGGGTCCTTGCTCAGTATCCGCAGCGCCCTCCTCTGTCTGTGTTGATTGGGACTCTCCTGATTCTGGAGAGAAGCGGCGTCGATCAGTGACCCGAAATCCCTGGCTCCGCTCTTCTTCGCTCATTACAGTTACCCTCCATTATTATTATACAGACCCATTACGCCACACCATAGTGTGTTCTCGCATTCTTTCACACTCACCGGGCACTTCCAGATTAGACGGAGAGTCTCTCCAAGACTTGCTCTGGTGCCACCTCTTCTAGTGAAATCCCCTCTCGGGCCGGCCACTTCTTGCGATATGAGGTATTTTTTATGATCTGTATCCCTCTCCCGAGAGGACACCATTGTTCGGGTCGGGTTGGTCCAAATATGACGACGCCTTGTGTCCCGACCGCCCCGGCAAGATGGCTCACTCCAGAGTCGTTTCCTATGTAGCAAGTTGCTCGGGTGAGGACACTCGCAACCTGAGCGAGCTCAAGGGATGTCTCAACATGGCCGTAGCGACGCCAATACTCGCCTTCCTCCGCTTCGGCCGGCCCGAGCAATATGAGCACTTCCCGGTCTCCGCTGCCCCTCCACCGCTCGGCCACGTGCCGAAATCCTTCTGCTCTCCATCGTTTCCTCTGTCCACCGCTGCCTGGATGGACAACTAAGACCTGCTTCGACTCCCACCCCCGTTGTCGCCAATATTCCACTCCCCATTGGAGTCCTGGCTCTTTCAGCTGTACGGAAAGAGGTCTATACAACCTCTTCTTTCCTTGCTCCCTCAGACAGCTCAGATAATAAACGCCGGCATGAGACTCAACTTGGCCGGAAAAAAAGGGGAAGACCGAGACTCGACCAGGTGCGTATTTCTCCAGATTCTTCTTCATCTGCGGGAGAGAAGCACCAAACCACGATAAAACTGAGGTAGCATGCAAAAAGAAGCGATCGAGATCAGCGTCTTTGGCTGAAGAACAAGAGGCGAAAAGGCGGGCAAAGCGCGCATCATCAAGGGAAACAGTCTGTACTGAGACGGATTGAGGGAAACATACGAGGGCCTCAAGAAGGGCACGAGTCGCTTCTCTGCCGACAACAACGAGTTTGTGTTGATGTTCACCAATCGCCTGTAACGCGGGTAAAAAGCAGAGAAAGTCTCCAAGACTGCCGGGGAAAAGGACAATTGTACGAGCCATCTCTAAATTGACTTTCGAGGTTGACCTAGATAGCGTGGGAGGGATATTTTGATGCTTAAGCGCTGAGTATCTTTCTTTGTGTGTTATGCCTGCACCCTGCCAAGTCGCAGATTCTCTCCTCCAACTCATTGGGAATACTCCCGTTGTTCAACTCCGCAATATTCCCAGCCCTGGAAGCGCCGAGATATGGGCGAAGCTTGAATCACTCAATCCTGGCGGGAGCCTCAAAGACCGGATTTGTCTCAGCATGATCGAAGCAGCGGAACGCTCGGAAGAGTTAACGCCAGGAATGACCATTGTTGAGCCTACGAGTGGGAACACCGGGATCGGCCTCGCCCTTGTTGCGGCAGTGAAGAGCTATCAATTGACCCTCACAATGCCAGACACGATGAGTGAAGAACGCCAGAACCTTCTTGCCGCATACGGGGCTGACCTTATTTTGACGCCAGATACAAAAGGCATGCACGCGGCAATTCAAAAAGCGCAACAAACCGCTGCCAGTCACCCTCACTATTTTATGCCGCAACAATTCGATAATCCAGCGAACCCAGAAATACATCGGCAAACAACCGCTCAAGAAATCCTGCAGCAGCTCCCTCACCTGGATGCTCTCGTCCTCGGGGTTGGGACTGGTGGAACAATCACTGGAGTTGGAGAAGTACTGAAGCAAGCATATCCACAGCTCCAAATCTTTGCCGTTGAGCCAACCGACTCTCCCGTTCTTGAGGGGAAAGACCCCGGCTACCACAACATTCAAGGTATTGGTGCAGGATTTATTCCCTCAATTTTGGATACGGAAATCTATGATGAAGTTCTCTCCGTGTCAGATGAAGAAGCCGCAACCTATACCCGGAACCTTGCCCGCCAGGAAGGTATTCTTGTGGGCATTTCGTCTGGTGCAGTCTGTGCAGCATCCGTCCGTGTTGCA